>NZ_JBBODJ010000002.1:0-3820 GCF_038020215.1 Paenibacillus sp. FSL F4-0087 | reverse complement strand
GTTATGTTAGCAAGCAGTTTTTGGGATTTAGATTCTTGGGCCAAAATATTCAGCATAATTGCTGTTTTAATCCCAGCCTTATTAGCAATATATAAATATATAAAAAGGAAAAAAAAGAAAATTATAGTTTCTAATGCAAAACCCAATATTGCTTATTTTACGGACAGGATAGCAATTTCAGAAGAGATTTTTAAAGAATTACAACGTTCTAATGAAGGGCGAATGTTTCAAATATTCGGCTCACCGGGAGTGGGAAAAACTGAGTTTGCTAAATTAATTAATATGGCCGTTAATTATAATTGCCAGACTAAAGATGAGGAAGATTTTATTAGTTCGATTGGATATAAAAAAGAAAAAAATGTACAAGCATTTTTCATAAAATGTGAAAATAAGGACACATATCATGTGGCTATTAAAAATATTTTTGAACTACTACTAATTAATGAAAATTCAGACATTAATCGTACTAGCGCTGCCCATTTTATCATTGAAAAAATACGAAAGAAGAAAAAAACTCTTTTTATTTTTGATGATATAAAAAGTTATGTTGAACACGATAAATTTTGTGATCTGTGGAACGAAATAACCAATGGACTGAAAAAACTAAATTCAAATAGTGAATGTACTTTTATTCTATTTTATTCTGGTTTATTGGAAAAAAAAGAGGCCAACAACAATATATTTAAAATCTCTAGTATACAAAACTTGGAAGAAAAATATATGGTTGAGTACTTAAATAAGAGAAACATTTCGCTAGATAAAAACGAGTATGATAAATTGTTTGCTTTAACAGCGGGAAATATTCAAATGCTTAGTTTGATTGCAGATAAATATAATAAAGAAAAATGTTTCGAGATCAATTATAAAAATTTGAATGATATCACTGAGTTATTTTACAATTACATAACTGAGGATGAGAAAACAACGTTTAAACAAATATTATCTTTATGCGTATCAAAAAATGAGGTTTTCATTAGTATGTTAGGATTACTTAATGGTCCCCATAACCCTGTGATAATAGATCAATTTGATAAATTAGAAACAGTAGGATTAATTAGAAAAAATAAAAACTCGTCATACTCTGTTACTGAATCTTTGCTACTACCAGCGATTAATAAGGAGTTTCAGACTGTCCAATTAAATCAAACCAGAGTACTGGATTTAGTACAACAGATGCAACTTATGGTTGAAAATGAAATTGTCCATGAATTCATTCAACCTATGAAAACAGATGCTAAACTGATTGAAATATTAGATATTCTAAAAAAGAATAGTGATTCTAAAAATTATACAGCTACACTAAGAATCAGTTACCTTTTAAAGAATGTATCTCAACTGAAAGAACAGATTGAAGAAATTGATGGAGGTTCATTTTATGAAAAACTCATTTACTTTGTTGCAGATGCATTAATTGGTTATGGCGCATATAAGGAAGCTACAGAAGAAATTAAAACTAATACAAACTATTATGTATTGAGGCCTGAAACCGTAACTTCAGAAAACTTCGATGTAATTTTTTTATTGGGTAATTTATTTCATTTACAAAATCAATACACAAAGGCTATAGAACATTTTAAAATCATGAGTGAATCAAAAAATGTAAAAGAATCATTGTATTACAAATCAAAATGTTATTGGGGTATAGCACATTGTTATCGTCACATCGGTAATTTAGATCAAGCAATAGATTACTATGAGAATTCTATAACCATTTGTGAACTCGACATTGTACAAACAAAAGCAATATATATTAAATGTATGAACGAACTCAATAACATTTTCTTTTATAGAAACGAAAAACAACGATTTAGTTTTGATCATATTGATGCCTTAATTGAGGAGGGAAACTCTGTAGCTGATTTATCAACCAATAAATACAAAGCTATAGAACAGGGAATGAAAGGAAACTTTGATAATGCTATAAAGTTAATAGATGAAACGATAAGAATATATGAGAAGAAAAGTGAACGTCTACAATTTAATTTATTATTTGAAAAAGGAGAATTGCTAAGACGTAAGAAAGATTTCAAACAATCAATTGAATACTTCAAAAAGAGCCTAGATGCTTCCCTTATAAATGGAGATAAAAACATTGAGCTTTATAGCAATTTAGGTATACTCTCGGTTGAATTCGAATGTAACACACATTATTTTACAAAGTCCAAAGAGGAACAATTTAAATTACTGGAACACTGTTTAGAACTTTGTCAAAGTGAGGAAGAAGATGTTTGTTTTGAACTTGGAAAACAACATGTAATGGAGATGCGCGATATCTTAAATGCAAACGGACCTAGTTTTTACAGCAGAATTCTCCCATTATTTTAATAGCTAATTTCCCGTTCAATTATAACATTCTTGGAGGCAGGCACGGTTCAGGACGCGTTATCTATAACTAATGTTTCTAAATCTCTCAAACTAGAGGAGTCGTATTCGGGACGATGGTATTTGTCTACATCCAAGTCACTTTGTGACACCTGCATATAAACGAGTTTCATAATGGCCCCCCATACCACGTTATATTTATAAAGTGATATGGGGAACAGGAAAGCCCATCTTTATAGTGATTTCAGTTAAACTTTTTATAAGTTCGTGGAAGGGGTACTGAAAGTATAATTTAAGGAATCTGGTATTTTCAAATCTGCAATTAATTTTTGAGTATTTAAATTGGTAAATTGTAAACTATGTACTATTTTTGCTATCTGATCTATAGGGCCTTCTTGCCATGCAAGTCTTGCTATTTCTTGAGTACCTAGCCTTATACCGTACTCATTAAATAGCTTTTTATTTTTCTTATTAAGAGTAACATTATTTTTAAAAGCATTACTGAAAATAGTATTCATAGCATCTTTACTTGTTCTTATAAATACTTGATGAGTATTAGTTGGAATTTTGTTGAGATGAGGAATATCAAGACCGTACTCTGCAAGTGCTATACCTAATTCTTTTGAATATTCTATAGTTTTTTTAGCATATTCCTCTCCGAATATTTCCATCTCAAATAAAGTATAAAGTAAACTTACTACTTGGTGCATTTGAGTATTCCTAAGATATTTAGGACTTATATTATCGTCTAGTTTTTTTGCTATTTCTTCATTATTTGTCATTATCAGACCATTGGCCGGACCAGGAAGTGTTTTGTGTGTTCCACCAAATAGCACACAATTTATTGGATTTTCAAGTGGATTGGCTACTTGTTTCCCCGCAATTAAACCAAGGGTTTGGCTAGCATCATATAAAAATAAAGTATCAGAAGGAAGTTTTAATTTATCGTAATTTGGAACCTTTATAATATCCGATGGCGCATATAACAAGTATTTTATATCTTCCTCAATTAAAGTGTTGTAGATTTTTTCATAATCTAAATCAAATTCTTCATAGTTATATGGCATATCAATAATTTCTAAACCTAATCTTTTACATACATGTTCCATTGAAGGATGCCCACCTGACGAACTAGTGGAAAGCATGATTTTATCTCCAATATTAGTAAGAGACATCAAAATTGAGGTAACACAATTCATACCTGATAAGGTTCTAGCATCAGCATATTTAGATGAAAATAATTTAGAACATTGTGTACTTATTAGCTGATAAATTTCATATAAATGTTCACTTCCAATAAAATTATCCTCAGAGGAAAATGAGTTAACCCCGTTCATAATGTATCTTTCCTGATAATCTTGTTGTAAAGGTACTTTAGCAAAAGGTGACATCCTATTTTCTGCGGCACACAAGGGCAGTGTAAGCCTTTTTTTTGCTAAATAATCCTCCTCATTTTTTTTAAATTTCACATAATTTAAAACGGTATTTAACACAATAA